>NZ_JXLL01000004.1 GCF_001316435.1 Caloranaerobacter sp. TR13 | reverse complement strand
ATTCCACATAGTTAATATAAAACTAATTATTAATTACTTGCTTACTGTACTAGCTGCTGTATTTACATTCCACATAGTTAATATAAAACTTTCTGTAATAGCTTCATCCATTAAATCTCCTACTTTTTCAATTTACATTCCACATAGTTAATATAAAACTTTGGAGTAGTATCAGATACACACCTATGTAATAAAATTTACATTCCACATAGTTAATATAAAACACACAGAAAAGGCAATTGTAGCGACGAAGTCGTTAAAAATTTACATTCCACATAGTTAATATAAAACATTAAAGTTAGCCAAGTATATCCTTCGTTTGGTTTTTTATTTACATTCCACATAGTTAATATAAAACTTTGGAGTAGTATCAGATACACACCTATGTAATAAAATTTACATTCCACATAGTTAATATAAAACACACAGAAAAGGCAATTGTAGCGACGAAGTCGTTAAAAATTTACATTCCACATAGTTAATATAAAACATTTCCTTCAACTTCAACAATTTGCTTATAATTTGTAAGATTTACATTCCACATAGTTAATATAAAACTACTAACATAGCTTTAAATACATACACCAGGTCACTTGAATTTACATTCCACATAGTTAATATAAAACCTCCTAATTCCAACCGGTGTATCACTAATCCAAATAAAAATTTACATTCCACATAGTTAATATAAAACTATTGTTGCTATGACATATGTTAACCACTCATAACCGGCATTTACATTCCACATAGTTAATATAAAACCCTTTTCTCACTTTTGAATCCAACTATCTTTCCATCAATTTACATTCCACATAGTTAATATAAAACGGCTTTGGTATCTTTAGAAAAGCTAAACGTTCAGTGTATTTACATTCCACATAGTTAATATAAAACTGGATACTGATCAACTAACATATCCAAACCATGACATTTACATTCCACATAGTTAATATAAAACTTTGGGGGAGAACTTATTTTAAAATTTGAGTTTTTTCTTATTTACATTCCACATAGTTAATATAAAACTTTATAACTAGCCATAATGGAATTATATTTCCCATATTTACATTCCACATAGTTAATATAAAACACAGTTTGATAGAGCTAGTAAGATACTTAAAGAAAAATTTACATTCCACATAGTTAATATAAAACTTTATCAATCTAGTTAGAAAAAACGAATTT
The DNA here is from genome assembly GCF_001316435.1 of Caloranaerobacter sp. TR13. Classification (NCBI taxonomy): domain Bacteria; kingdom Bacillati; phylum Bacillota; class Tissierellia; order Tissierellales; family Thermohalobacteraceae; genus Caloranaerobacter; species Caloranaerobacter sp. TR13. The sequence goes on along the minus strand of NZ_JXLL01000004.1, from coordinate 233 downwards.
GTAGCAATTTACATTCCACATAGTTAATATAAAACAGAGCGAAATTCAGTACATATGCAGTTATCTATATAGAATTTACATTCCACATAGTTAATATAAAACCAAGAAGAAATGAAAAGAATCATTGAGAAAATAATAAAAAATTTACATTCCACATAGTTAATATAAAACGTCAATAGTAAATTAATATAAAATTAAATTAATTTTAAATTTACATTCCACATAGTTAATAT